>NZ_JAMPMI010000004.1:0-14162 GCF_028478065.1 Providencia sp. PROV255
AAATTTTTGTTTTCCACCAACAGAACGCAGATATGCCAGAACGTTTCCAGAACAAGCGCATTAAGCACTTTGATGAAGAAGGCGTGCCTGTTTACTTCGAAAATTACGAACCTTGTGACGTACCTGAATCGCGCTGGATAGACATGCGTGTCGAAATGCCACCTAACTCACTCTACAATCAAAAGCAAGCTGAAGCTGAGAGACTTGCAAAGATAGAAGCAGAGCGATTAGCGTAAGAAGAATCTAAATGTATTGCTGAAGAAGCGGAAAGGGCAGAGCAGGAAGCTGCGGAACAGGTAGAAGAACAGTAAATATTGATGCGCCAACTCGAGTGGTTGGCGCATTTAGATGAATTAGGTTTATATTCCTTTTACAGTACCTGCCCGAATTCGGAAAAAGGTACATCAGGCGGGTTTGCTAGAGCTTTACTAATGGCATTTAATACTGGAATTAGAACATGGATGATATGGGAATCTTTGGGTACTCCCAAAATAAAATCTTGGAACCCATAGCGCTTATCAACAAAGTAATTCTTAATCTTGCTAAAAAATTCCAGTAACTCCTCTTGTGTTTTGATCGAGTTAGTGACTTGTGAAATCTCTTGTGTCACACGCATTTTTAGCTCATCATCAAGAGCATTGAACAGTAATTGCAAGTTGTGTATTTTGTATTTTTCAGGAACGTCCAAACGAGAGTGCCACATTGTGAGACGATTTTCTTCATTAAACTCAGATTGGACCACTTGGCCATTTTTGATAACAAAATCGAATGGTGCAGAAATTCTTTCTACCAAAAATGCTTTGAAATAAAGCTCGATTGCAAAAGCTGCGTTGGTATAAATAACATTTCGCTTAACATCGTGTGCATCTAGATTACTTTGAATAAAGTTGGTCGCTACATCACGAAATGCGTTGGCAGTATCAGTAATTTCTTGTGGGGTAACATAGATTGTGGATTCAAAACCGGGGTTTTCATATTCTTTTTTTTTTGCGTTTAGTCATTATGATTTTTCTCAGCATGAGCAAATTAATAGATTAATAATTGCATGATTATATATGAAAGATTTTCTCAGAACTGTGATGTTTCTCTTGAGTGACCTGCTGCATAATGATTTATACATTATAGGCGCAGTGAGGTTAATATTTTTAGTGAACTTCAGTTATTTAAGTTGCGATTATACACTAGAGTTATACTAGTCATTTTTAGGCATAAGAAAACCAACCTTAACTAGTTGGTTTTCTTATGGAGCTTTGGTCGATATGATAGAATTTAAACCTACGACCCGACACCCTATGATGCGTAAAATATACTTATTCACTTTTCTTTATCTTAAGATTTGCAGGATATGAGCGAGTGAGAAAATAAGCAAAGATAGCGCTAAAAATGACTAAAGCTAGATAAACGCGGATCACGGACAATAATGAAAAACTAGTTGTATCTAGTTCAAGATTAGCTGATTCTGGAAAATAAAATGTAGATATTAGTATCACTGTAGAAATTCCACCAATAATAGCAAGTCCTTTTAGAGCAGATGCATTTAAGAATAATACAAATTGTTCAATTAGAGCTGAACCATTAAAATTATTTGAAGGTACAGGTTTATCAAATGGAGATAAAACCCCTTTTAATTTACCAGTCAATGCCAAGCTGTCGTAATCGCCTGTATGGAGAATTTCTATACGAAAACCTTCATTTTTTTCAATAAAATCAAATTCAATAAAAATACAACCGTCTTGAAGTTTTAAGGCAGGACTCACTGTTTCACTATTGATATTCTTAATTTGATAGCGAAGTATTTGAGTTGAATCTTTAAAAGTGATGCGCAATGGTTGTTTTGTGTCTAAAGCGCTTTTATCAATAACTGATTTTCCAGAATTCCATATTACAAACTCTGAGGATGAAACGCTATCAACCTGTTTACCTTCAAACAACACGCTTATTTGCGGCGATAATTCAGAATGCTCTTTACCAATTAGGCTTCTAAACTCAACAGCACTGGATAATTTTGGTTTTGCTTCTGACTTTATGTAAAAAAATATAGCCAATAGTATACCAATAAGACCAATTGAAATCCCCGCGGAACCAGAATAGAGGGGATCGGACATTAAATTTTTAAATGTTTGCCACATAAAAGCTCCATATAAAAAAGCCCACCGAAGTGGGCTTTTAGTAACTCTCAAATGCGCGTGCATTTCACGTGCACTTTCTAGTCTTAATGTTGCCAGTGTCTAGTCCAACTGATTTTGCTAACTTCCTGTTTTTAAACCTGTTGTCCTATCACTGACCCACCAAATTTGGTGGAGCTGGCGGGAGTTGAACCCGCGTCCGAAATTTCTACATCCTCGGTACTACATGCTTAGTCTAGTCTTTAAATTCATTTGCCAGCTGCGGACAGACACGCCACTAACAAACTATCCTGATTAAATTTAACGCTTCAACCCCAGGCAAGGCATCCACGCGATCTCTTTTGGGTTTGACCTCTCTTGATCCCCGTCCTAAGAGCGGAGGCTAGGGAGAGAGGGCTCTAAGCAGGTTATTAAGCTGCTAAAGCGTAGTTTTCGTCGTTTGCGACTATTTTTTTGCGGCTTTTTACGAGGCCAACCGCCCCTCGGCATGCACCTTGGGTTTCGCAAATCCCGTCGAATCCAGAATCAGCCCCAAGTTGTTGAGCTCAGTATAACAGAAAAATACTCTATAAAGCTAGAGGTTAGCGGTTAGAATGTTTCATTATACGTGCTTTATCGAGTTGCCATTCACGTTCTTTAATATCAGAACGTTTGTCGTGAGATTTTTTACCTCTGGCAACACCAATTTTAACTTTACACCATGCATTTTTCCAGTAGAGAGAAAGTGCAATAACGGTATAACCTTCACGATTAACTTTACCGTAGAGTGTATCTAATTCGCGTTGATTTAAAAGTAATTTACGGCTACGCGTTGGGTCGCATACAACATGCGATGATGCAACAGTCAGTGGTGTGAAGTTTGCACCGAATAAATAAGCTTCACCGTCCCGTAATAGAACGTAGCTATCTCCAATGTTGGCTTTGCCTGCACGGAGTGATTTAACTTCCCAACCTTGTAGGGATAGACCCGCCTCGAACTCCTCTTCGATAGAATATTCGTGGCGAGCACGCTTGTTCATAGCAATTGTTGCTGAACCGGGTTTATATGGTTTTTTCTTTGTCATAGTGCAATCATTATACTGTAAGCTGAGTTGAAAGAAATCTTTCTAAGCTGATATTTTTTTGATTGTGCAAATCTTGCCCTATGTGGGTTTTGTTTTTTGTTTAACCAATCAAAGATGGTATTATACGCTCAGTTTTTGGGGATAGGAATTGATATGCCACAGATTAGTCGCTCTGCGTTGGTCCCTTTTAGCGCAGAACAAATGTATAAACTCGTTAATGACGTTATTTCATATCCAAGCTTTTTGCCGGGGTGTGTAGGTAGCCGAATTATTAGTCATAGCTCTGAAGAAATGACCGCTTCTGTTGAAGTGTCAAAAGCAGGTATTAGCAAAACTTTTGTCACAAAAAATGTGCTAGAGGATAATAAATGCATACACATGCAACTTGTTGAAGGGCCATTTAGTAAATTAGCTGGTGGTTGGAAATTTATTCCTTTAAGTGCAGACGCTTGTAAAATCGAGTTTCATCTTGATTTTGAGTTTACAAATAAATTGATAGAGCTTGCGTTTGGCAAAGTTTTCAAGGAACTAGCAAATAATATGGTTCAAGCTTTCACTTTAAGAGCAAAGGATGTATACAGTGTCTGAGCTGAATATTGAAGTGACATATGCGCTTCCTGAAAAGCAATTTTTGCTATCAGTCAAAGTGAAAGAGGGGACGACAATAGAAGAAGCGATACTTGCTTCTGGTATCCTTGCCCTTAGGGATGATATTGATCTTAAAAAAAATAAGATTGGTATTTATAGTCGCCCCGCTAAATTGACAGATTTAGTGCAAGATGGAGATCGAGTTGAGATTTATCGACCTTTGATTGCAGACCCAAAAGAGTTACGGCGTAAAAGAGCTGAAAAATCTAAAGAAGTTAAAAATAAGTAAATTAATTTTATGTAGCGAACCGAGCAAAAGCTCGGTTTTTGTCTTTAAATTTATTTGTGCAAAATGCTTTTAATAAATTTTTAATAAAGATACTCATAATAACAACCTGCCTGAATAAGTCCTTCAGAAAACAGGTTGTTATTGTCACACTAGGTGGTTCTTAGTGTTTATGGTTAGTCAGCTGTTTTAGTTTCTGATGCTTTTGTTTCAGCAGCTTCCATTGATTCCTGCGCGGCAAGATTTTTCTCATTTTTGATGTCAGTAAGAATACCATTACGATCAAAGATAAGAGTCAAAGTTTCTTGCTGAACTGGGTCATGCCCAAGTTCTTGGCGGAAAACATAATACCAAGTCTGAGTACCAAACGGGTCAGATAACATTGGGGTGCCCAAAGTATAAGCAACCTGTTGCTGTGTCATTCCTTTTTGGATCTTAGCGACATCTTTCGCTGTGAGGTAATTACCTTGGTTAATGTCTGGGTGATAGACAAGACGTTCCATCATTGAACAGCCCGTAGACATTAATGCGAGTGATAGCGCGGCAGCAGTTAACAATTTATAACGCATGGATATCTCATTCCTTTTGGAGTCAGAACATCAATGATAATCGACATTGATACAATTTAAAACCTTCCTTATCGACTCTAAGACCACATGAGCGTAAAAAAGTTGTCAAAAATTATGCTGCAAGCAACTCTTTTGCATTGGCTAGCGTATTTTTTGTTACCGCAGATCCAGCAAGAAGACGCGCAAGCTCTTGTAATCTAGATTTTTTATCCAATAATTGCATACGAGTTTCTGTTTCTACACCATTTGTCTCTTTACTGACATAAAAGTGGTGATGACCGCACCCTGCCACTTGGGGTAAATGTGTAACGCACATAACTTGCGTTGATTCACCTAATTCACGTAGTAACTTCCCTACAATTGCTGCTGTTGGTCCACTAATACCGACATCGACTTCATCAAATATTAATGCGGGCGTATCCATTTTTTTAGCTGTAATCACTTGGATTGCTAGTGCTATACGTGATAACTCACCGCCCGATGCCACTTTCGCAAGTGCTTGGTGTGGCTGCCCTGGGTTAGTCGTCACATTGAACTCTACTTTACAGGCACCATCAATTTGTAGTTGATCTGGAGTAAATTTTACATCAATAGTAAACAGACCATGAGGCATTGAAAGTTGGTGCATGCTATTGGTAATTAATGTACTTAATTCTTGAGCATAATGTAAACGTACATGGTGTAAACGTTCCGCACATTCGAGAGCAATATGATGATTTACTTGTACTTGCGCATTTAACGTTTCAGAGTCTTCATTTTGGCTGGCTATTAGTTCTTGTTCGCTCAGTAATTGCTGAAATAATTCGGGTAAAGCTTCGGGAGTGACATGGTGTTTACGCGCTAAGTTAATTTGTTTAGAAATGCGTTTTTCTAGTTCAAACAAGCGATTAGGGTCAAGCTCATATTGGTCACAATAATGCTTTATTTCATCACTGACTTCGCTGACTTGTATCGATGCTTCTTCAAGCATATCAAGTAGCTCTGAAAATTTAGGGTTGAGAGCGACTAGATCAGATAATTCATTTTTTGCCATATTTAATAAGCTAATAACATTCGAATCATCATTTTCAGATAGTATTTGCGTTGTTGTTTGGCCAATAGCTAAAAATTGCCCATGATTAGCGAGTTGTTTATATTCTTGGTCTATCTCTTCAAATTCCCCTTGAACAGGGAGGAATTCGTTCAGTTCTTTTAGATGATATTCTAGCAACTGTTGTCGAGATTCACGTTCTTGCATTTGTTTTTGAAATACAGCTAATTGTTGGCAGGAATCGTGCCATGTTTGCCATGCTTTTTTCATTTGAGCAATTAGCTCTTGCTGGTTTGAATAGGCATCAAGCAGGGATTTTTGATGGGCGCTATCTAGTAAGAGTTGGTGTGCGTGCTGACCATGGATTTGGATCAGTAATGTTCCTAACTCTCTAAGTTGCGATAAAGGAACTGAAACGCCATTAATGAAACCACGTGAACGGCCATCAGGAGAGATAGTGCGGCGTAATAGGCATTCATTTTGGTTATCGAGTTGGTGCTCAGTAAGCCAATTGGCAGCCAGTTGAGCATCCATTAAGGAAAAGCGAGCACAGAGGTCGGCACGTTGTGCACCGGGGCGCACCATATTGGCTTCACCCCGATTGCCTAAACACAGGCCAAGTGCATCAATAGCAATGGACTTACCCGCACCTGTTTCACCGGTTATGGTTGTCATGCCATTACGGAAATCAATTTCTAATTCACGTACGATTGCAAAATTATTGATTGTTAGTTGGGTAAGCATCGGCGCTCTCCTGTAAAAATACACACCTGTGTTTTAATACAGTGTATGACTGTTTTTTTATACAGTAAAGAGGCAGATTGAAAAAATTAAAAAGTTTTTTTAGCCCATCCTAATTTTGAACTTAACGTGTTGAAATAATTATAATCTTGTGGATGAACCAAATTAAGATTTTTATTACTACGTTTGACAATGACTTCTTCACCGTCCTGAATAGGGAGCATGATTTGGCTATCACAGCTGACTTCATAATCAATATTTGTTCGTAAAAACTTCAGCCGAATACTGCTGTCACTGCTAATCACCAGAGGTCTAGAGGATAAGGTATGTGGAAACATTGGAACCAATACAATAGCATCCAAATTCGGGGTTAAAATAGGGCCTCCAGCGGAAAGTGAATAAGCTGTAGAACCTGTTGGTGTGGCAATGATTAAACCATCAGAACGTTGAGAAAAGGCAAATTTTTCATCAATATAGACCTCGAACTCGATCATATGAGCAACTTTACCAGGGTGTAGAACAATTTCATTAATTGCGGTGCTTTTACGTGCTTTTTGGTTAGCTTTAATGACTTGTGCTTCTAGTAAAAAACGCCTTTCTTCGCGGTATTCACCTTCAAGAACACGTGAAAGTTGTTGTAATGCATTATCCGGGTCTAAATCGGTAAGAAAACCGAGATTACCACGATTTACACCAATAACTTTATTATTATACCGAGATAATATACGAGCAGCGCCGAGCATATTGCCATCTCCCCCAACAACAACAACTAAATCAGCCTGTTGGCCTATTTCAGTTAATGTTCCAGTGTTGGCATTGACTAATTTTAAATCTTTAGCAACTTGTTTATCGATAATGGCCTGATAGTTTTTTGAAATTAACCAATGGTATATTAATTCATGAGTTGCCAATGCTTCAGGGTGCCTAGGGTGCCCGACAATGCCTATCGTTTTAAAATGTAGTAGTGGTGTATTATTGTCCTTTCGCATACTTTTTTGGCCTCTGATTGTATGACTTCCCTTGAATCCCTGTATTAGATCCCCATAATACTCTCATATATGGGATTAATGCTAAATACGCGGAGATATTCATGAGTAGTAAAGACCAAAACATGCATGATGAGCAAGCTTTTGAACAAAATGAATCACAAAAAGTGCAAGCTGAGCAAGAAGCCAGCGTTCAACAAGCTGATGAATTACAAGCAGACGAACAAGCGTTAGCCACGCGTATTGCTGAGCTTGAACAACAGTTAGAAGCCTCACAAAAAACTGAACGTGAAGCGATGTTGCGTGCACACGCAGAAATTGAAAATATTCGCCGCAGAACTGAGCAAGATATCGAAAAAGCACATAAGTTCGCACTGGAAAAATTCTCAAATGAATTACTACCAGTGATTGATAACTTAGAACGTGCGATAGATGCAGCAGATCACGAAAGTGAAGAGTCTAAAGCGATGTTAGAAGGGCTAAATTTAACGCTAAAAACTTTTTTAGATGCAGTGGCTAAGTTTGGGATCGAGCCTGTCAGTGATATCAATGTGCCATTTAACCCTGACGTTCATCAAGCGATAACGATGATTGAGTCACCAGATCACCAAGCTAATCATGTGATTGAAGTTATGCAGAAAGGGTATACATTAAACAACCGTTTACTAAGACCTGCAATGGTGATTGTCTCTAAATAAAGAGCATCGTTATTTAAATGGAGGCAAATGCCCCCAAGAGAATATTACTAAAGGGAAATCTATCAATTGATTTCCCTTTTTTATGACTTAGTGCCAAAAAATCATCTATGGTTGCAGATTTGGCTCATCTATTACAGGGTTCCAATCAATAGGTGTTTTACCTTGTTGTTCTAAAATAGTATTAGTTTGTGAGAAATGGCCACAACCTAAAAATCCTCGATGAGCAGAAAGTGGGGAAGGGTGAGGAGCCTTGAGTACATGGTGGCGCTTTGTATCAATTATTTTACCTTTTTTCTGTGCATGGGAACCCCACAGTAGAAAAATAACGCCTTGTGTATTTTCATTGATTGCTTCAATAACTTTGTCCGTGAAGGTTTCCCAACCTAAATGGGCATGGGAGTGAGCATTGCCTTGTTCTACGGTGAGAACGGTGTTAAGGAGTAAAACACCCTGTTGAGCCCAACTGAGCAAATATCCATGATTAGGTCTTTGAAAGCCAGCGATATCCTTTTCTAATTCTTTATACATATTCACTAATGACGGTGGTGGCTTAATACCAGGGAGTACGGAAAAAGAGAGGCCGTGGGCTTGTCCTGGGCCATGATAAGGGTCTTGTCCTAGGATAACGACTTTAATATCGGCAAGTTCGGTATACCTAAATGCATTAAAAACGTCGTCTTGAGCAGGGTAGATAATTTTACCATTTTTGCGCTGTTCTGCTACATAAGCGAGTGTCTCTTTGAAATAGGGTTTTGATTTTTCAGGGCCAATAACATCGTGCCACGTAATGGAGTTTGACATGAAATATTCCATAACAATGAATTTAGGAAGGAACAATTATATGAACCAGTTGATAGCTATAAGCTTACTGGTTCATGAGAGAGAGATAAAGCCCTGATATTGACTATTAATTTTAAAAAAAAATTGAAAATTTATACAAATAGTTAAAAAAATAAATTGTTAATTTTGATTTAAATCATAAAGTTGGGGTGATTGAATTAGTTGCTAAGTGGAATAATTGATAAATATCAAAGAAAATAGGGGATCTAGCTGGTATAAAATAACTATATACATTGGTTAGACCAAATATCCAATTACAAGTTTTCATAAGATTGATGGTTAATGTAGCTTCGATTTATTACACAAATCGAATGCAATCTAGCTCGAACGTGGAGGTCGACATGATTACAGGTATTCAAATTACTAAAACTGATAATGCAGCATTGTTGAATTCGTTTTGGTTACTGGATGATGAAAAAAATGAAGCTCGTTGTGTTTGTGCGAAAGCCGATTACAACGAAGGGCAAATTGTTGCTAAAGATGAATTAGGTGCTTTTGAGTATCGCGAAGTTCCTTTAGAAATGAAACCTACCGTACGTGTTGAAGGCGGTCAGCACTTAAATGTTAACGTATTAAGCCGTGAAACATTAGAAGATGCAGTTAAAAATCCAGAAAAATATCCGCAATTAACAATTCGTGTTTCTGGTTATGCCGTGCGTTTTAATTCATTAACGCCTGAACAACAACGTGATGTTATTACCCGTACTTTCACTGAAAGTCTGTAATAAATATTAGACATAATTACATCTAGTAATATATATTAAATTCTAAAGCCATTGTTATCAATGGCTTTTTATTTGTTACTAATAAAGTTGATTATTTCCCACCTTGGTTATTTGTATTTCAATATTCTTCCAACAAATACACTTGTTAGGGAGAAATCATGTCATTATCTACACAACAAATACTATCAAAAAAAGATGAGTATATTTTTGTTAGAGAAAATTTAAATATTTATCTACGGCACCAACATCAAGATATTAAATCATGTATAACAGAGTTATGGCCTAAAGATGTATTAAGAAAAGATTTTTTAGGCACTCAGGCACAATCAAAAGATTATATATTAGCTCTACTAGCACAAGGCGCTTATCATAAAAATTGGCGGAATATACAGGGTATTGAAAAATTAAGTAATAAAGATATTTATGATCTCGGAATTAATGCGGAATTATTAAATGACGAGCAAACGGGATTTCAAGCTAATATTTGTCGATTCAATGGCTTATATGTCCTTTGTTTTGCAGGTACTAACGATATTATCGATTTTTATAGTAATATCCGTCAAGGACTTGGTTTTTATGAGTCTCAATATTTTCAAGCTGTTGGTTTGATGAATATTTTATTCAATGCAGTAAATGGAAATACGATTTGTACGGGGCATTCATTAGGTGGGGGATTGGCTTCAATTGCGGCGTTAGCGAGTCAATCACCTTGTATTGTATTCAGTCCTGCAGGATTGGCAAAAAACACGATTAATAATATTGGGATTGATTATCACGTTGCTGAAAAAATTGCACAAGAAGGGTTGATACGTTATTACACGGTACAATATGACTGGCTCGATAGATTGCAAAACTCTTTACCGATCCCTTCTGCTTTGGGAAATTGTATTAAAATGGCTTATAGCGAACATAACTCTTGGAAAGATTGGTTACCGACCCGTTTAATAACAAGAAGTTTTATAGCTCATTCAATGCTTAAAATTATTAAGGTTATGTGCAAATATAAACCATGGAATAACTGGAATGCAATCACAGGTGAATATAATAAGGTACAAGAAATACCACTAGAAATTTTTCCTATTAAAGAAGAAAAACAGGGGATAAGTTGGCAAGAATGTTGTGAAAGTGCAATCAAAAAAGGAAATATAACTGAATTTTCAGCACTCTTATCATTAGATCATAAACCTTGTGATATTAATGTATTGGCACAACAGTCAGTCAGAACTGCCAATGGGCAATTTATTAAAGCTTTAATTGAATCTCGATATGGTCAAACAATTAAAATGCTTCAATCAAAAGGGCAAAAAAGTATTTTACATTTAGCTGCGCAAAATGGCCGTCTTATACAATCGCAGCTTTTATTGAAAAATGGATTAACAGTAAACATTAAGGATAGTTTAGGAAATACGCCTTTACATGATGCTTTAAATAGCCATGCACTCGATGTTGCTACACTATTATTGGAAAATGGAGCTGATTGGCGTATTAAGAATAATAAAGGCCTAGATTGTAAGGATATACTTGGTAACCATATTATTAAGCCTGATCTGCTGACTCATGAAGGAAAACAAATGCGAGAGAAAGTTTTACAAATGATGGGCTAAATAAAAAACGGGCCTAAACCCGTTTTTAGTCATTAGCTTTTATCGTTAGCGGTTGATATAGAAGGGCTAACAGGAGTACGACGTTTTCCAATATTTTTCTTGTCGCGATGGCGTACTTTTTCTTTTTTCTTAGCTTGTTCTTCTTTTTTCTTTTCTTTACGCTTAGCAAGTACTTTCTTTGATGGTTTTGGTTTATTTAACATCGCTTCTGAAGGGGCTTTAGTTGTTGGACGTAAAGAATCAACAACGCGAATCTTGATAGGCTCTTCAATATAACGAGTTATTTTACCAAATAATGGAAAGTCATGCGCTTCGACTAAAGAAATTGCCGTGCCTTTACGGCCAGCTCGGCCAGTACGGCCAATACGGTGTAAGTAGACATCTGCAGTTCTAGGCAAGTCAAAGTTAAAAACATGGCTAACGTTTTCGATATCTAAGCCACGAGAAGCTACATCTGTTGCAACCAGTACTTTAACTTGGCCATCAACGAGGCGGCGTACAGCTTCATTACGCTTAGCTTGTGGCATTTCCCCTTCAAGATAACAAGGTTCGATACCCGTTTCGCGTAACCATTGGACTAATTCACGTAAACGCTCACGCTTACGTACGAAGACGATGGCTTTGGTGACTTCATCTTGTTTTAACAAATGGCACAGTAAGGCTGTTTTATGCTCTAGTGTGTCAGCACGGTAATGAAATTGCTGAATTTTTTTACGTTCACGACGTGAAGGGTCGGCATCAATTTCAATTGGATCTTCTAATAAACGCTCAGCAAAGTCACGAATAGCTTCGCCTTCAAGAGTGGCAGAAAACAGCATTGTTTGCTTGCGCCAGCGTGTTTCGCCTGCAATTGTTTCTATGTCATTGGCAAAGCCCATGTCGAGCATGCGGTCAGCTTCATCAAGGATCAAAATCTCAACTGCGCGGCAGTCAAAGTTTTCTTCCTTAATATACTGGAGTAGTCGGCCTGTTGTTGCGACGACAATATCTTGATTTTCGCTGAAAACTTCAGCGTGGTTCATATAAGCAACACCACCAGTGATGGTAGCGATATCTAGATGATTATGGGCGCATAATTCTTTTGCTTGGTCAGCAACCTGCATGGCTAGTTCGCGAGTTGGCGTGACAACTAGAACGCGAGGCGGCCCTGATTTCTTTCTCGGGAAATCAAGTAAATGTTGGATCGCAGGCAGTAAAAACGCGGCGGTTTTACCTGTTCCTGTCGGGGCTGAACCTAATACATCGCGGCCATCCATTGCAGCAGGAATTGCTGCCGCTTGAATCGCGGTCGGACGTTGATAGCCTTTGTCTGAAAGCGCATTAATTAGGCTTTCATCAAGTTCAAGTTCAGTAAAAGTGGATGCAGTCATGATATACCTCTATTTGGGGCGCTGATTATAAACAGGTTAGCAAAATTGTTCACCTGAAAAAATCAGCTTTGCTCAAGTGTAACTGTTTTCACTACGGACAGGGAGCGATATATCTATGGATATGAGTGAAATATATAGAAGGTAAATAGTTGAAGGAGGAGAGAGCTCCTCCTTCAGTATACTTAGCTAAGCATATTAATTAACCATGTATGATAAGGGATACCCACTAAGTCAATGAGTACTGCACCACTGAGTGGCACAATCATGAAAGCTTTCATCGAAACTTGTTTGTAACGTTCACAAACCGAGGACATATTTGCCATTGCGTTTGGCGTCGCACCTAAACCATGCCCCATTAAGCCAGCACACATTACCGCAGCATCGTAGTTTTTGCCTAATAAGCGGAAAATGACAAAGACAACTAACAAAATTAAAATAATAACTTGTGCTAATAGGATGGTGAATAATGGCAAAGCAACGGCTTTTAACTCCCATATTTTCAATGACATCATAGCCATAGTCAAAAATAGGCCAAGTGAAACTTCAGAGATAAGGTCAACCGACTTTTGGTTAATACGGAACAATTCGACTTGGTCATTAATATTACGGATAACTATTGCAATAATCATCGCCCCGACATAGCTGGGTAATGAAAAGCCAGTTGCTTTGGTAAACTGCGCTGAAGCGAATTGACCGATAACCATAATCCCTAGAACGAGAGCTAGCATTTTTAAAAAAGCGTGAGCATCGATAGATTCAATTTTCCCTGCGATAGTTTCAGGAACCTGAACTCGCTCAACGTTTTCATCAGCTTTAATCTGCACGTTAAATTTCTTAATTAAGAATGTTGCAATAGGGCCACCGAGTAAGCTCCCTGTAATTAGGCCAAAAGTTGCCGCAGCAATGGCTGCAACCGTTGCGGATTGCACGCCAAGGCCCTCAGCCATGCCCCCGAAGGCTGCCGCACCGCCATGGCCTCCAGTAAGAGAAACACCACCAGCCATGATACCGATAACGGGATCAACACCGAGTAAATGCGCAAGGCCTGCACCAAAAGTGTCTTGGAAAATAACGACAAACCAGCAAATAAACAGGTAGATAAAGAGTAACCGGCCACCACTTTTTAAGATGCGGAAGCTGCCATCAATACCAATGGTAGTAAAGAAAGCGACCATTAAAAAGGTTTGTAAACTGGTATCAAAATTGATTTCAGCAAGGTTAAATGATTTGAGCCCCCAAATAATCAAACTAACCAGAAAACCGCCAATGACGGGAGAAGGAATACAAAAGCGCTGTAGCCATTCGATACGTTTTTTTAAGTGGATCCCCATGAGTAGGCAGATCACCGTTAGGAAGAGGGTGGAGAGTGTGTCGAGGTGTAGAATCATATTTTTCCCTTTTTAACTGTTGTCTTTCACGCTACAGCGTTGTTGGCCGCGCTCCGTTACCCTAGTCACATACTTTTGTATGCTCCTAGGGATAACGTCACTTGCCGCCTAGCTGTAACGCGAAATTCAATAGTTAAAAACCATTAA